>NZ_CP166246.1 GCF_033597815.2 Staphylococcus sp. KG4-3 | reverse complement strand
ATAATCACATAAAGGCATTATACGAACTTTTATCCTTCTTTGAAAATGCATACACCCAAATGTATATAAACAATTTAACAAAACTTTTAAAAGTGTTATTATAAATATATATAAAAGAAACCCAACTACGGGAATAGTCAGGTTTCTTCGGTAATAAAACAAGTGATTTGTTTGTTTATATAGTTGTTATATTCTTATTATATATACTAAGAATTATTAGTGCAAGTCGAATACATATAAACTTACTTATAGCTTTTTATTACCTCTTTTAGAAATTTAAATATGAAAGAGGTTTTTGTATGTCCAACTTTAATATTAAAGAAATCCAAAAAGAGAAATTTTATCAATTACCTAAAGTGTTTTTTACGAATCCTAAATATATTAATTTGTCTAATGATGCAAAAATAACTTGGTCGATACTAAGAGATCGTTTAGATTTATCTATAAGAAATAATTGGGTAGATAAAAATGGAGATATATTTTTTATTTATACCAATGAAAAGCTTAAATCTATTTTAAATATTAGTAGTCCAAATAAGCTATCTAAAATTAAAAAAGAATTAACTCAAGCTGATTTATTCAATCAAATAAGAGTAGGTTTAAATAAACCTAATAAATTATATATTAAAAAACCGGAAGTAACAGAAGCTGATGTATATTATATTTCACAACAAGAAAACGATATAGAACATCGCAATAACACGGACGTATCATTATCATACGTCCAGAAATATGATAATGATACATCAAGAAATATTAATTTGATACATCATGACATATCAAAAGAATACACTAATGATACTGACTTAAGTAATACTGACTATATAGAGACTGAGAATAATGATCCGAATGACTTGAATGATACATACCACAATCCAATAAACCATAATCATTCGAATCATACAAATCATCAACAAACCGAATTTAATAATGATGCACTTAAGTTCCAAGTGCTCCAAGAATTGCCACAACAACTTCAAGACTATTTAAGTAAATTTGAAATTAGAGAAGTACGAATTATTAAAAGTGTATTACTCAAAGGGAAGAAATCATTTAATAATGCACATGATACCTATTACCGTTTAGAAGATGTGGAGTTTGAAATTGTAAGTGTGTTGAAACGTTTTAAAGCGATGTTGCTACAAAAGAATGAAACCGTTGAAGCGATGCAAGGGTATTTAATGCAATCCATTAAAGCTGAACTCGAAGAAACACATGCACTGAATATGCGTCGTCAAAATATACCTAAACATAATATCTTTAATCAATAACACTGAGAAGGTGAAATAAAGATGATCATCCAAACAACAAATTTTAAAGACATCGCTATAATTCATGATGTAATGATTCAAGCCTTTTCTGAATATAAAAATGAAGTGTCTCCGTCTAGTGCTTTACAAGAAACACATCAAATGATTACTGATTCATTTAAATCAGGCGAACAAGCCTTAATAGCTTATGAAAACAATCAACCCATTGGCATGGTTAGATTTAAATTAAATAAATCGATTTTATATTTTTATCGCTTATCAGTAATACCTCAAAAGCAGGGCAAAGGTGTTGCTAAGAATATGTTGGAATATTTAGAGACTTATGGCAAAAAACAGGGCGCAAATGAAATACAATGCAAAGTGCGTGCAACCGTTTCTAAAAATATAAGTCTTTATGAGTCGATGGGGTATGAGGTATTTAGTAAAACAACGATTGATAAACCGAACAATCAAAAGTTGAAAATTGTTTCAATGAAAAAGCATATTTAAAAGAAGTTACACTGTACTTTGAGAAATATAGCGTTTAGCAATACAAATTAAGATTTGCATGTAGATGGGTAGTGTCTAAAAAAATCGCCACTGGTCATGGATAAAAATACCCTGAATAATTTAACTTTTGAAGTTATATAAATTTTAGGGAGTTCCAATCAAACTAGAAAAATGTTTGTAATAGCTCTATTGGTTTTGGGGGAGGGCATACAAAAAATACAAATAAGTGTCAGAAAGACATACTCTTATTTGGCTCATATTTGCGTTTTAAGAGCTTATGTAAGTATTTAGGCAAAAAACTATATGACCGACATTAAATCTTTAATATACCCCTTTAAATTCAAAATAAGGGTATTTAAAATTTTATTAAGTCTTGTGATAAAGTTTGCTAAAAAGGAGTGATTTTATGGCTGCTATGTGGTTATCGATTATAGGTATGTGGTTTTGTATTGGAATGGCATTTTTTGTTATCAAGGTGAGTAAAAATAAAAAGTAGAACACGCATTTATGCCGAGAAAATTTATTAAAGTTGAGAAGAACCCTTAACTAAACTTGCAGGCGAATATCGGCATAGCGTGAGTTATTAATTCAACCATTCGATAATTTTTGGGATTGTTAAGGATTCCGATACTCAAAGTTAATAAAGCAATTACAGTGTTTTTATTTTTTTCCTGATTCACCTTTTACTACAGTTTTTTGAAGGATTGAAGTTGTTCCGATTTTTTTAGTTTTAGCTTTGTTTTTATAAAAAGTGATTACATGTTTAAATTCAGGACCTTGTAATGTTTGTCTTTGATAAATTTTATCAGTGTAATATACAGTTTTGCTACTAGAAATTGCTTTATTTGTTAAGAATCCTCCTGATGAAAGGAATGTTGCAGCCACTGTACCGCCGCCTGAAGCAGCGCCTAATAAACCTAAAACTGCGGTTGCACCAGTTTGTTGAGCGAGTTTATTACCTGATGTATTACCTGTTTTAGAAGTTGAATATTTCCAACCACCAGCTGCTTCAGCAGTGTTATGTAATTTATTGTTTGTATTTTGATGTGATACAAATGATGTTGTAACAGTTGATAATAATGCTACAGAAATTGTTACCGTACCTATTTTTCTTATTAAACTATTCATTCTTTCACTCCTATAATATATTCTTGTGAGAGTTTAACAAAAAATGTATTATTTTCAATATTCTTAATAAAAAAGGAGAAGTTTTTATGACTTATGAAAAAATGACTAAAATAGCACTAATTATTTATATAATAATACTTTTCATTAGCTTTTTGGCTGATTTAAGTTGGTTAGCTTATCTAGGATTAGGTGTTTTATTTCTCTTTTTATTCTTTATTGCTTATAAAAAGAGAAATAAGAAAGATTTTATTATATTAATTGTGGCTGTAATTATTCTTTTGCTTTTATTACTAATTTTTTAATTAATTTTAAAGCAAAAAATAGAGGAATTGGAATAAAACAATGAACTAAAAAGTCTTGATTTAAATAGACCGAGACTTTTATTAGTGTTTTAGCGTCTTCGAAAAGTTTTGTTAAATATTCATTTTTATCCCTTTAATTTTTGGTTTTTGAAACGAGTTTTTTCTTGTCTTGATACTATATAGAAATAACGTTCTTTAAAATTAATAGATACAAAGGCTATATGCTGAACTTTAGCATATAGCCTTTGTTAATTAGAAATATAATTTACTTATGACTAATAATATAGCTAGAAAAGTGTAATATATAGCGCCTAGAATTAAGTGTTTTCTATCAATTTTTAATTCCTTATCGCTTTTACCCGTTCTTCTTTTTTGAAATCTTCCTACGGATAGTTGGAAGTATATACAAAGAGGAACAAAAATAATAATAAATAGAAAACCGTATAAAAATTGCAAAAAAATGATCCTTTCCCTGATTAGCATTTTATTCTGAATTACTTGTTTTAAAACATAGCATTACTTTGTTTATTTAAATAAATTAAAGGTATTAATATAATAGGATTTTAATGTAACTATTTGTTTCACACTTGCTACTGTTAGCATTAATTGCTAACAGTAGTTTTTATTTTAATTCTCGAATAATCTTAAAAGGCTTAAACAACCCAACAAAATTAAAACAAAGAGTATATAAGGGACGATATAAGCGATATACCATAAGTAGCCCCATGCAGACTGTGTATGTGTAATCGTATGATGCAGCGCACTGTACATGCTATCAATACCTAAAACGTGTCCAATCGGACCGGTAACGATAGAAACTAAGGCCATCAATAAAATAACGAAGTATAAAGCCCCGATACCATGCGTCATACTTTTGATACTCGATTTAAACGTGCTATTCAATTTTTGATTTTCTTTTAAACTGTTATTCAATGCTTCATGCTGTTCTTGGTTGGCCATCCGAATACCTTTGAGATCCTCATACATACCATCTTTTTCTTGTCTAAACGCCTTTGTGACATCCTCAGTTATATGTTTGGTATCAATTTTTGCTAACATTTGATTGGAAATTTTAATCACTTTGGTTTCTGTTTTATCTAAGTAATTTTTAAAGTTCGAGGTCGAAGCCTTTAGTTCGCTTACTAATTTTTGGTTCTGATTCGATCTGTTTTGCTCTCGCTGCTCGAGCTCGATCATCCTGTTCCCGAGCTTCGCGTTCTGCTCTTTCAGCTCGTTCACGACGCTTACGTTCATTGCGTTGGACTTCGGTTGATTGTTCGAAATCTGCCCAGTTAAATTTTGTTCTAGGTTGTCTATGCGTTGATTGATCTTTTGGAGTTCGATCAGGAGCTGTTCGTTCTGATTCGGATTTGGTGTGTCTACGTTGTTTCTCGGATTCAAAGCCATGTGTAATGCCTCCTTTGTCATAAATATCACCTAGTTTGCTGCCACGTACTTTTTTATCTGCTTCTATATGTCTATAAGTGATGGTTTTATCCGTCACACGTTCAACAATGATGCCTTTCGAACGTAATTGCTCCTTGAAGCTCTCCATATCTGTGGCTTGTGTTTCATCAATGGCAAGTCTAACTTCGTTTTTCCAAGATTCTTTTCCTTTATCAATGAGATTTTGCTCAGCTTGTGTGTAACGGATTTCTGCTTGGTCGTTAGGAATGGATAAACCATGCTCACGGCAGACATCATCGTTTGATTGTCTGACGTCTTTGAGTGCCTGTTTGTTGTTGTTGAATTTTTTACCTGTTTCTAAGTTGATGGCATTAATCACGATATGATTATGTACATGGTCTGTATCACTATGCGTATAAATAGCTACTTGATGGTCGGGCGCTATTTTTTCGGCTAGTTCTAAACCGAGGGCATTACACTGCTCAGGGGTCACCTCTCCTGGTTTGAATGACTGGATAATGACATGGCCTTGGTTGCCATCTGTTTTACCATAAACTTCGCGAGAAGCTTTAAACGCACTTTTGGCATAATCGATGTCGCAATTTAAACCACTTTTTTCCTCAGCGCGTTTTTCTGCATAGTTAATGGCCCGTGATGTCGATTTCGTAGCACTTATTTTAGTTGTTGCCATATATGATTCAACTCCTCACGCATGATGGCGATATCTTGTTGCATTTGTTCCATATTTGCGCGTTCGCCATACGTATTTAAAGCTTTAGCAATTTGATTTAAGTTGCTGCCCAACTTACCCATATCTTTGGCCATCGATTGGCGCGTGACTTTGTCTAATTTGGGCGCCACTAATCGAGCCCCTTGTGCCTTATTTTTAACAAATAAAGGCACACTCATATTCAAAGTTTCAGCCGAAGACTGTAACTTTGAATATTCGGATTCGCTCACACGAAAACTAATTTGTTTCGGTGCCTTGCGGTCGGGGGTTAGGTTTTTCCCGACAGCTTCGTTACCTTCAGTCATTGTTTTACGTTCGCTCACAATCCCACCTCGCTTTCTAACGAAAGACACGTTGTTCCGTTGATTGTATTATAACATAATACAATCTTCCTCACATAGATTTAGAGGTTTGGCAAGCAATGGGAATGCTAGCCACTTTGTGCCTAGATACCCTGCTTGTTGGTGGATAAATCCCCCAAGCCCCCTGTGATTTTTTCCGCGAAAAAATAGCAAATAGCGATGCGTATTTGCTTAATCCGTACGCTCAAAAATGTGAGCGTAAAAGTGAGTAATCACTAATTTTATAAATGGTATTTATATTTAGTAATTACTCACTTAATATCTCCTCGTATGTTAGAATGATAACTAAGTAATCACTCAATCAAAATAGTATCTATTTTTTGAGTATTTACTTAGTTATGGAGGGGATATCAATGCCAGATCAAAATCATAAAAAAGCTAAAACAATCAATATCAATTTAACTGAAGACGAGTATGAAAAAGTAAAGCAACTTGCGGAAATCAGAGATTTAAATCCAACGGCATATACACGACTTACTGCATTAGGTAATCGGATTAAACCGACGGTTGTATATCCTGCCGATGAACGCATTGATGAACTTGAAAAAGAAAACGAAGATCTTAAAATGAAGCTTATGGCAGGTTATGGTCAATATGAAGTTTCAAAAGAAGATTTTGAGAACTTAGAAGAACAATATTATGACTATGCAGGTTATGTGAATACATTTAAAGACTTCTTACAGTATGTGCAAAATGATGCCGAGTATATCAATTTAAATGGGTATAAAAATGATGAAAAATTAAAAGAAGAGATTAGGGATGCTATTAAAGAATTAAAAGATTAAAAAAAGGGGGGTAACTATGGTAGATAATGAAATTACATATTTAACAGTAAAACAAATAATCACATTAGTGTTAAGTGGTCTTTTTACAGCATTTATTATTCCACTATTGAAAGAAGTTTATCAAAAATTGAGGAATGGAAAAAATTCAGATGTTTTAGGAGATGCAATCACTATTTTTCTGAGTCCGTTCGTAATATACGTAGTTTTAGCTGCAATTAATATCGAGCTATTATTGCTAATAGATAAACACAATGAAAATTCAATTATGGATGTATTAATTTTTATTTCAATAATAATTTCAGCTATATTGACGCTGTGTATTCCAGCTTTTTATGCGCGAAATTATATATTGATCAAAAACAAATTTTACTTATTTCGTAAAAACAAACAAAAATTTGAGTTGCTAACAGATGGTGTAGATTTGATTTCTGAAAAGAATTTAAAAATCGAAAGAAATATTCCTGATTTAGAAAAGCTAAACCGATCTACTAGTGGAGAATATAAAATACGACATCAGTCATATTATAATACTGAAGTAGGTAGTTATTTTACTGAAGCTATATATACAAACGTCCGTCCAGTGAAAAGATTTTTTAACATCATTCCTAAAAGATTTTTAATAATATGTTTTACGTCATATCTTGTATATATCCTGCAATTACTTGTAATGAATTTCATAGGAGTAAGTAACTCACAACTATGGATTCTTGTTATATGGATTACAATAATGTATTTGGTTAATTTTGCAATACCTATACGTATAATGGGGATTATAGAAAAGGATAATGAAAAAGAGAGATATATAGGATTTTATAAAGAAAACAATCTATTATAAATGGACCGTTCAGTTACTTTAAATAAATGTTGATACTTGTACTAGAGTATTAGTATAGAGGCCTCATTATATAATAGTGTCATATAGAAATTCTGATTTTCTTCATATATAGGTACTGCAATACCTCCAGCTCCTTCGATTAACACAAAGTCAAAATTCAAATCTAGCATATTTATGCGCTCTCTTAGTTTATACTTATCAAGCTTTTTGTTAGTTTCTCTTTTGAAAGCTAAATGAGGTGATACAGGATCTTTAAATGTATATAAAGATGTGTCTTGGTATGCTAAATTACATTCATTTAAAAATACTTCTAAGTCAGGATATTTACCTTGTTCGATTTCTTCCGTTTGAAATGATTTAAAAATACATACTTTAAAACCTTTATTCTGTAATTTTCAACTTTTTAAATGATTAACAACGTTTTAAATTTAAGTTTAAAGCGTTGTTTTCTTTTTATATTTTATTATGTACAATAAATGATAATTGAGCTAATGAAGCTCAAAACTTTAAATTAAGATGAGTTGAATTTATGAAAAAAAATAAACTGATTTTTGTTGCAGTTATCATTGCTTATACAGCATATTATTTTTTAAGAAAAAATTTTTCTGTAGCTATTCCTTATTTGCAAGATCAAATACCTCAAGATAAATTAGGTTTAATTATGTCTGCTGTCTCATTAGCTTATGGTTTCAGCAATCTCTTAATGGGCTTTTTGACTGATTATATTAATCCGAAAAAATTTTTGATTTTTGGACTTTTGATTAGTGTCTTAGCTAATTTAATTTTTGGTTTTAGTCCACTAGGAGATTATGAAATAGCTATGTTTATACTTATGTTTATCAATGGTTTAGCGCAAGGGATTGGATATCCTACTTCAATTAAAATAATCACAAATTATGCGCAAACCAATAAACAACAAAATACTGTTATTACACTTTGGAGTATGGGTCAAAATATCGGTGGTGGTCTTATGTCACCACTGGCAACTTCAGGAATTGTTCTGATTAGTTTACTTAATATATCTATTATAAGTTCCTATAAGGGTATATTTATCTTTCCTGCTATAATATGTTTGATCTTAACTTGTATATGTTTAATCTTTATATATATTTCAAGAGATAAAGGGGTTTTGTCCAAGGAGCTTCCGAATGAAACGCAAAAATTCAGCATGAAGCAAGTTAGACAAAATATGTTTGATTTAATGAAAGATAATATATTTATTCTACTTATATTCATAAATATCATAGCGTATTTTATTAGATATGCTATCTTAGATTGGAGTCCAACAATTTTACATCATAATAAACATATGAACTCTAATTATGCTTCAATTTTATATATGCTTTATGAGTGGTCTGGAATTATAGGAACCTTTATATTTTCAATGTTTATTAAAAAGTATAAAAGTAAATGGCATCCTCTTGTCACAGCTATATTTATAGCGTTAATTTTAATATCGACTTCCTTATATTTTTATACAAATTTTGATAATAAACTATTAGATTCATTGATTTTTATTATTATAGGTATGCTCATTTATGGGCCGTTATTGTATGTTAATGTAGAAACAATGAATACTTTACCTTCTCAATATATAGGAGCGGCGATAGGGATTTTAGGTTTCGGTGGCAATGTTATAGGTGCATTTTCGGCCAATGCAGCTGTGGGTTATTTAATGAGTTTTTCTTTTCATTATATGTGTTTATTTATTCTACTTTTAGAGGCTATAGGAATTCTATTATGCTTTATTTTATTCAATAAAAAACAAAGTAGTTATTCCACATAATCCAACTTATCGGAAGTGCATATGCTTTAAAAGATACAGATGGTATAATAGTGGAGTCGCCTATCTCTCAGGCGTCAATTTGACGTAGAGAGGAGGTGCATCAAATGATAGATATTCTTGTTAACATCATGACCACGGCAGCAAGTGGTTGCATTGTCACATTCTTTGCGTATTGGCTTCGCAAACGTGATGATAAGTAAAATAGGCGACAATAGCCACACCAACAAAAACCCCTCACTACTGAGAATAGTGAGGGGTTTGGTGCATCAAATGCAGATATTCTTGTTAAACATATTATAACATCATAGTGGATGGGAATGCAATCAGTGTATATACAGGAGGATGAAATAATATAGAGAGTATTGTAGGATTTTTAACAATAATTTTCTTTGCTGCAATGATTATCACTTTTTCTTTTACAGCTATACTATATATAATAAAAGGACTTTATAATGAGCGAGCAACAAGTGCTTTATTAGCTGGATCATTATTCATGATTCTATTTATTTTTTCTGCCTTCTTTTATTTATATTTAGTGAAAAGTTAAAAACAAATTAATAGGCATATTTTTATATAATGTTTATTATGAGTACACCCCAATCATGCAAATGAATGCAATATTTTACAAGCGTTTCTTCTTATATTATTAGGATCGGCTTAAATTTGGGCAAAAAACAAGCAAGAGTATCTTACAACCCTCACTTGCTCTTAGTTATTTATTCTAAAACTAAAGGTGATGGAAGGCTGATACAACTACAATACAATGAGATTTAGTAAAGAAGTGATTAAAAAGCCTCCCGTTATTAAAGAATCCTCTTAAGCAGTAAGGATTACAAACAATAGACAAACACTAGGACAAGGAATACTAGTGTCTAATTATGAATTTTAACAGAATTTTCAGAAAATAACAATATGTTTTAAAACGGTAATGACTCTAAAAAGCTATACCTAAACAAAAAATATGAAAAAACATCTTCTTTAATTTTAATATGAAAAATAATAAAAATCATATTAGAATTGAATGAGTTCTACTACAGTAAAGAAATTTATTTCAATTTTTTATAAAAATTTGAATTTACAATCATACGTCGAATTAAAAAAGACATTTAAATTAATGAATGTCTGATACTTCTAGTAGCATTGTAACCTCTTAACCATAGGGGGGGTTTTTAGTGTGTCAAAGTTTATTACAGAACACATACATAAGCGTATACAGAGATTATTAGCAACACAACCTTATTAGAATATTTAGTTCGATTTTCTACATAATATACTTTTTAATTAATATATTAATTTTAAACAGGGTATGTATTTATATGATATAAAATATTTAAATATATTTTTATCATATGTTTATGGAAAACTTATAGAGCTGTATTTCACTTAGTCTTAACGTATTATAGTAGAGGATTATTTATAATGAAAGTTGTTTTAATATTAATTTGCATATTTTAAAAATTCGAAGGAGGATTTTTATGAACGGAATTCAGCGTGTGGTAGTTACAGGTATTGGGGCCCTTACGCCTCTAGGTAATGATGCTAAGACCACTTGGATAAATACGTTAAATGGAGTTAATGGTATCGATAAAATAAAACGATTTAATACTCAACCGTATAATGTACACTTAGCCGGTGAATTGAAAGAATTTAATATAAATGATTACATATCTAAGAAAGAATCTAGGCGTATGGATCGTTTTACACAATATGCAGTTGTAGCAGCTCGAGAAGCTGTTAAAGATTCTAATTTAAATATTAACGAGCATAATGCAGAAAATATAGGCGTATGGATTGGTTCAGGTATGGGTGGTGTAGAAACTTTAGAGAAAACTCATAGTACTTTAAAATATAAAGGTGCAAAACGTGTGAGTCCTTTTTGTATACCTATGCTTATACCTGATATAGCGACTGGGCAAGTTTCAATTGATTTAGGTGTTAAAGGACCGAACGGTGCTACTGTAACTGCATGTGCTACAGGTACAAACTCCATCGGTGAAGCATTTAGGATTATTCAACGTGGGGATGCTGACGCTATGGTTACTGGCGGGACAGAAGCACCAATTACCGAAATTGGTATTGCTGGTTTTAGTGCAAGTCATGCTTTATCCATAAATAATGATGCTGAAACTGCATGCCGCCCTTTTCAGAAGGAAAGAGATGGTTTTGTTATAGGAGAAGGAGCAGGTATTTTAGTTATTGAATCTTTAAAGTCAGCACAATCAAGAAACGCTAAAATTTATGCGGAAGTCGTTGGTTATGGGTCAACAGGGGATAGCTATCACATTACAGCTCCAGCTATTGAAGGAGAAGGAGGTGCTCGTGCAATACAAGCAGCAATAGAAGATGCACAAATAGAAGCTAAAGATATTCAATACTTAAATGCTCACGGTACAAGTACTCCATTGGGAGATTTTACAGAGGTACAAGCTATAAAAAAAGTTTTCGGTGAAGCCTTTAAATCTTTAAAAGTAAGCTCTACTAAGTCGATGATGGGGCATTCATTTGGTGCTACTGGAGCTATTGAGGCAATATTTTCTATTTTATCTATTAGAGATAGTAAGCTTCCTCCAACTATCAATGCTACAAAACCTGATTTAGATTGCGATATTAACTTGGTTGCTAATGAGTATGAGAATTTAAATGTTACGTATGCTATGAGTAACAGTCTTGGTTTTGGTGGACATAATGCTGTCCTGTTATTTAAAAAATATAATGAAAAATAGTAAAAAATTTTGTTTATGCGTTCTATTTTATTCATTTTTTACATTAACAATACAAAAAATGAATAAAAGCGACAAAGGTTTCTTTTTAATAGTGGAAGAATCACAAATAGATAAAGCAGCCATAGAGTTTGCCAAGAAAGACAAGAATACTTTAGTTGTAATAAAAGGAGATTATGCCATAGGAGTATTGGCGATGGGTACAAGAGGAAAACAAAGCTTTCATCCATAAGTTATTAAAGAAACGAATCATTCGTTTAGAAATATAGAAGAAGAGATACTAAAATGAGAAAATATTGATAAAGTAATAAAATAGGGTGTGATTTTAAATTAAAAGAAGTAGAAATGGAAAAATTTAAAAGTTGCTCGAAAAATGAAATCAGACAAAGGTGAAGATTATAAAGAACAAAACTCGTTAGAATAACTTTTAACTGAACCAATAACTGAAAAAAATAATATAAGAGAAGCTTCAGATTTACATATTGGGCGCGATACAAACATCTATGGTCATGGAGTAAATAAGAAGATATTTGAGAGAGCTATTGATAATACAGAATTTAATCAAAATTTGTTTGAACAAAACAATATAAACAAAAATGAAATGCTGCGGAAAATCTACCTATTCATTAGGTGGATTTTTTAATTTGATAAGAGAGCTATTATTAAGTAAAGAATTTTTCTAATAACAAGAAAGCGTTTTTATTTATAAAATGCTAAAGATTTTAAGATAATTATCCCAAAAAATATATTTATATAATATTTTTTCTCGAATGAAATCAAATATAAAATAAAAAATATGTTTATAAAAGTGTAAAATAGTATATAAAGGTATATAAGTATTTATATTATAAATTTTCTCGATGGAGGTTTTATTAAAAATGTCAAATATTCATGTAATGGCTTTAGATTTTGGAAATGGTTTTGTAAAAGGAAGAATTAATGATGAAAATTTTGTAATCCCCTCGCGCATTGGTTATAAATCAAATAATGATAAACAATTAGAGGGTTTTATTAATAGCGAAATAGATGTTAGTGAATTTGTTATTAACGACGATTATGAAAATATAATATTATTTGGTAAAGATTTAGACAAGACAACAAGCACGGGTAAAGATACTGCATCAACTAATAATAGATACATATATCAATCTTTTGAAGATTTAGTTGAATGCTCCATCGGTTTACTTGCAAGGGAACTACCTGAAGAAGAGATAGATGTTGTCATCGCAACAGGTATGCCTAGTAACGAAATAGATTCTAAAAGCCAGGCTCAATTTGAGGAAATATTAAGGAGAAATAGGTCTATAACAATAGATGGTATAACTAAAGTAGTTAATGTTCAAGATATTAAAATCATCGCACAACCTATGGGGACTTTATTAGATTTACATATGGAAAATGGAAAAGTCTTTAAATCTTTCACAGAAGGTAAGTATAGTGTTTTAGATTTTGGTAGTGGGACAACAATTATAGATACATATCAAAACCTAAAACGTGTAGAGGAAGAAAGTTTTGTTATTAATAAAGGTATGATTGATTTTTATAAGCGTATTGCTACACATGTTAGTAAAGAAGCTGATGGTGCTTCAATAACACCAAGAATGATTGAACAGGGGATGGAATATAAACAATGTAAGGTGAATTCGAGACTAACAGTTGATTTTGTGGATTATTTTATAGAAGAACAAGAAAAAATTATACAGGAAGTTATGAGTAGATTTGAAACAGTGGTAGGTAATATTAATTCTATAGACAGAATTATAGTGACTGGTGGCGGTTCAGCTGTTCATTTTGATTCATTGAGTTATTATTATCCAGATGTTTTTGAAAAGGTTGAAAACAGTCAGCTTAGTAATGTACGTGGTTACGAAAAATTGGGGGAACTACTGAAAGATAAGGTAGAACAAGAGGTTGATCGCTTTGAGCAAACAAGAAACTAATCATCTTTTAAAAATTAAAAAAAAAGATTACCCTCAAATCTTTGATTTTTTAGAAAACGTTCCTAAAGGTACAAAAACTGCTCATATACGAGAAGCACTTATTAGATACATTAATGATTTGGGTGATACTCCTCCTATACCTTTTAATAACAAAATAAATGATATGAAATCTATCAAGTATAATAATGAAAAATTATTGGGTGGTCCAAGTGAAGAACGGAAAAGAGAAATTCGAGAAGCAATTAAGCAAGAAAATATTAAACAATCCAGAAAGAAAAGTAATGAAGAAGATGAACTAGAAGAATTGGTGGATTTAGATGTAAATCAATTGTAGTAAAATAGTAGGCTGTTTTAGAAAAAGTGAGGTTTTATTTTTATAAAAATTAGTATATAAGTAGGAAAAAGGGGTTAAAAGATGAAAAATAAAAAAGAGCCAATTGTGTTATACGATGAATCAGGATCGAGAGAAGATATGGATATTTATCTTCAAAGGATGGAAGAATTGGAAGGTTACAATAGGAAAGCTTCTGGATTACTGGTGAAAATATGTCTATATTTGGTAAGTTTATTAATAATTAGTTTAGTTTTACTTAAATTTTTAAACGATCAATAATCAAACATAATTTAACTTATGGGAGATGCATATGCTTACACTTTCACAAATGGTATAATATTGAAGTCGCCTATCTCTCAGGCGTCAAGTTGACGTAGAGAGGAGGTGGAATTATGCTTGATAACTTTGTTCACATCACGACCACGGCAGCGAGTGGTTGTATCGTAGCGTTATTTGCGCATTGGTTACGCAATCGCAACGATAAGAAAAAATAGGCGACCTTTAAACCAACACCCAAAAAATCCCCTCACTATCGGAAGTAGTGAGGGGATTGGTGTATTATGCTTAATAACTTTGTTAAATGTATTATAACATTATAGTAGGTAGGAATGCAAAGTGAGAAATTTACAATGACAATACATACATTAAAATAGGTAATGTTATGATGCATAGTATGGAAGACATAACCACATATTGAGAAGTTTCAGGCCCCTTATCAGAATATATGGTTGCTAAGGATGTATTGGTAGCGCCGGCAGGCATCCCTGCAGAAAGTATCATCACACCTAAAATAACTTTATCTGTTATAAACGTATTTAAAATTACAAATACAAGCCCAGGTATCACGATAAGACGTACAAAACAAAAAATATAGATATTTTTGGAGACCATAAATTTTTTAATATTGATTAACCCAAACAAGGCACCTGTAATAATCATAGATAAAGGAGCAGTCATACTCCCCAATTCATTCAGTGCAGTAGTTAATGTTTTAGGTAATGAAACATTTAATATCAATAGTAAGATGCCTAAAAAAGAAGCTAAAAGTGCAGGACTTAATAGTGATAGGCCTATAGATTTAAAGTTAATATCATTTTTATATAATTTTATACCTAATGTAAATAAAAATAAATTAGATATTGTATTGTAAATGACAAGTATAAATAAGCCTTTTTCATCGTATAGTGTACCTATAATAGGAATCCCTATAAATAGTATATTTGAGTATGTGCAACAGCCAATCCAGACCTTTTTCAGTGCTAGTTCCATGTGAGTGAAGGAAACAAGCAATTTAGAAAGAAGAAAGGGAAAAGCTACTAAGAATAGGCTGATACAAATGATTGTAACAAAGAAATTCAAATTATAAGCAGCTATATTAACGTTAAAGCTAGTTAATATAGCTGCTGGTAATACAATATTAGTTAATAAATTCGATAAACTGCTCAGATGTTTTTTATGAATCCAATTTTTTCTGCTACATAGAAAACCAATGATGAGGAATATTAATAGTATTAAACATTGATCTATAACTGTAGTTATCATACTAATGAATCACCTCACCTACTCATAACGAATATAGGTTACAGTCGTATTTAAATATTCTTCAAAACCATTCACACCATCTGCACCACCAAGTCCTGATTGACGCCATCCTGCATGATAACCAACAATAGCTTCTTCGGCTTCACAGTTAACATAAACTTCGCCGAATTTTAGTCTTTCACTTGCTAGCATTGCTTCTTTTAGATTTTCTGTAAAAATATAAGAAGAAAGGCCATAATCAGAATTGTTTGCTTCATCTAATACTTCTTCAAAGTTTTCAAAACTTACGATTGGAAGTACAGGGCCAAAAATTTCTTCTTTCATAACGATAGAATCTTTGGAAAGATTGGTTAAAATTGTTGGTTCGTAGAAAAATCCTTTTCTATCTATGATGTTTCCACCTAATTCTATTATGGCGCCTTCAGCTACTGCAGTTTGTACTTTTTCGTTTATAGCGTCTAATTGTTTATGATTAATAATAGGACCCATTGTCGTATCTTTATCATAGGGATCTCCAGGTTGAACTTTATTCATTTTGTCTTTAACGAGTGTTATAAATTCATCAAAGATATCTTTGGATACATAGATACGTTCCGGACATGTACATACTTGACCACTGTTATTAATTCTTGCTTGAACAATATAACTAGCTGCTTTTTCAATATCGGCATTCTTTGTAACAATTGCAGGTGCTTTACCGCCAAGTTCCAAGTTCACGCCTTTTACATTATTTGCTGCACTTGCCATAACTGATTTACCGGCACCAGTACTACCTGTAATTGAGATGAGGTCAATGTCTTCACTTTGTGATAATAAGTTACCAACTTCTGAACCTGTTCCTGTTATGATTTGGACTAAACCATTTGGAATGTCAGTCTTTTGGATATATTCAGCAATTTTAAACGCGCCAAAGGGTGTCTCTTCACTTGGTTTTATAACAATAGAACAACCAGTAACTAAAGCTGGAATAAGTTTTCGCATTAAAACAAAAATAGGCGCATTCCAAGGAATGATACCAGCAGTATTACCTACAGGTTTTTTTGTTAATATAATTGTCTCGTTTTCTACTTCACTTTGTAAAACTTCCCCATTATTTTTTCTAGCTAAACTACACATGTAATTAATATACTCAATAGATTTCTCTATTTCACCTATGGCTGCATATAATGGTTTACCTTGTTCTTTAACATAAATTCCAGCCAATTCATTTTTATTTTTTTCTAATTGCTCAGCTAAATCCTGAACAATTTTAGCTCTTTTTACAATATTAACCTTTTCCCATTTCAATTGTGCCTCTTTAGCACCCTGGATTGCTTTTTTAGTATCATTTTCGTTTGCTAAAGTAACTGTATCGATTATTTCCTCTGTAACTGGGTTAATAACTTCGAATTGATTTGTAGAATTACTTTCTACAAATTGACCATTTATAAATAATTCATTCATATAATGACCTCCTTTTGTTATAATATAATCTTTACGTAACGTTAAGTAAATACAGAGTGTAAATTGATATACTGATTAATTTAACAGTATAAATTGTGAAAGGATTGAATAAATTGATAGAATTTAAAAATCAAAGTTTTAATTGCGAAAAAGAACTTGCATTAAATATTATTGGTGGGAAATGGAAACTTATGATTGTATGGGAGTTATTACGAGAAGAACCATTACGCTTAAATCAAATTGAAAAAGCTATTCCAAACGCACATCAACGTGTATTAATAAATCAGCTAAAAGAATTGGAAAAAGATGGACTTATTACACGTACCATTTATCCAGTTATGCCACCTAAAGTAGATTATAGACTAACTGAATTAGGAAAATCTCTAAAACCATTAGCAGAAGAATTGTATAACTGGGGCATTTATTTATATAATCATGGAGAAAAAGAGGGATAAACTATGAGAGATATGAATATAAGAGAGGACGTAAAACAAAGGCTAGAAAATGGAGATTATAGCTGTTCAAAAGAATATACACTTTCAATTATCAGTGGAAAATGGAAAATAGTTATTTTATACCATTTAGGACATGAAGGTGCTTATCATTTCAATGAGTTAATGCGTTTATTACCTAAAATTACACATCGTATATTAACTAAGCAGTTGAGAGAATTGGAGGAAGATGGAGTTATTTATAGGTATAATGAAACAATTAACCACCGCCAATATACCTTTTATGTTTTGACTTCAATAGGTGAAAGCTTAATGTTTATTATCGATGCAATGTATGATTGGGGAGAGCGTCGAATAGAAGAGTTAAAATTAACACCTAAATATAATATTTCAGAAAAACAAGAATAACGCACAAAATTGTGCGTTATTTATTTTATACTCTAGTAACTGTAAAATTATGTATATAAACACGATAAAGGAGAGATATTATGGCGAATATAGCTGTATTGGTTACTGATCAATTTGAGGATATTGAATTAACTAGTCCTGAAGAAGCTTTGAAAAATGAAGGGCATACTTTAACAATTATCAGTGAGGATAACAAACAAATTATAACAGGTAAGCATGGTACGGAATATAAAGTTGATCAAAGTATTGAAGACGCGATTCCTTCAGAATTTGATGGCATACTGTTACCTGGAGGATTTTCTCCAGATTTATTACGTTCTGATGAAAAAGGTGAATTCGGTTTATTTACTAAACACTTTTTAGAAGAAGACAAACCTTCTTTTGCTATTTGTCATGGTCCGCAGCTACTAATAGATACTGATTTAATTAAAGGGAAAGAACTTACAAGTTTTATTTCGGTTAGGAAGGATTTAGAAAATGCGGGGGCAAAAATTTTAGAACAGCCAGTAGTGATTGATGGAAATTTAATTACTAGTAGAACGCCAGATGATCTCAATGAGTTTAATAATGCAATTTTAAATTCATTGAAATAGTAATAGTACTTGATATTCTTAATAATAAGTTTAGGATAGAAGGCCTGTTCCCAGTGGTTGTTTGTAACAATATACATGCATAAGAAAGAAGAAGCATAACATATGTTATGCTTCTTCTTTCTTATGAGTGTATATATTAGTTAATAAACTAGCTATAAATAGAATCAAAAATAGTATAAAACCATATATTTCAAATATGTTTAAGTGTTCATGAGATAATAGCTTATTCATTATCAGAAACAACATATCTAATGAGAATATTAATAACAAATGTACATAAATTGTTGTGAAACCAGTTTTATTTGTTGTGTTTTTGTCAGTCGTTTTATAGTGGTAAACGTATACAATAAACAAGCATGTAATAAAGGCAAAACACAACATATACAAAATATTCAATTGTGTTAACTCAATATTTTGTATTAATAAAACGAGTCCTTCGCCAAATAATAATATTACTAATAAGCTTAATCGTTCAGTCAAATGATTAAAAAATATAGGGTTTTGATATGAAATTTTATAAAAGAGTAGTGGAAATACAGCTACAATAAGAATCCCTATAAAATATACCCAAAAATTAACCGTGGATGGTAATATTATAGATATTATAGAAAAAGTAATTGATAACAATAAGCCAGTCGTATAGGCTAAAACCAATTTCTTATCTACTTGCGCATTGCCAAATTTATAATTTAAGAAATATTGTATGAAAATACTTAAATATATCAAGGCTGACATTAAGACAAACGGTATAAATGTTTGTTGGAAATCACCATTTATCGCTTTAGATAATATAACTATTAGATACATATCTATAAATACAAAAATATATTGATACCATTTTTGATTAAAAAATCTATTAACTAAAAGTGTACGATAAACCCATATGGAGAAGAATACAAGAAAAAGCATAAAGCTTTTTCCCAGTTCTTCTAAAGACATTAAGTTATGTGAAATACCTTCTGCTGTTTGGTTAATTGTTGATAAGATATAAACAAATATTAAATCAAAAAATAATTCTGTCATACTGACTTCTTTCTTTTCCATTTTCCACTCCTGAAATTATATTTTTATTTATTCTTCATCTAATAGTTTGAACTTCTCTTCCAATGTTTGGAGACCTTTGTTTATTAATCCTTTTTGGTCTATTAAATTTTTTTGATGCTCTAAAAATATATCTTTACGTTTCATTTTAGTTGAACTACCTTGATGATATAATTCAGCAATTTCTTTTAACTTTGATACAGGCATATGTGTTTGTCTCATACACTTTATAAATTCAATCCAATATAAATCTTCTTTTGAAAAATCTCTATAACCATTTTTATCTCTTGAAACAAATGGAAATAGCCCAGCTTTATCGTAATATCGAATCGTATGTTCACTTAAACCTAAATTTTCAGCTACTTGTTTAACTTGCATACTAACCCTCCTAAAAAAGGTGACTTTATAAAGTCACCTTTTTGCCTATTTAATCAGTTGTACTAATAGTTCTTCATATCCATTATGGATAATAGCTTCAAATCCAAATGTGGATTCCATGTCATTTTTTAATGTTGTGATAGTATCATAACCGATAAATTCAGGATCATCTATTTTCAAACCAATTCGTTTAATGTCATTATGAAATAAGTTGTTTTGATGAGAAAGATCAATAATCTCTTCTGCTAAAGATTTAACGTAATTATTAGTTGGGAGAGATACATGCTTATCATCTACGACTCTGTGTTCTGTAATAATCTTTATATCTGTTTCATTTTCTTTAAATATTGCTAAAAAATAATACATATTAATAACCACCTTATAAATTTAAGTAGATTAACGTGTCGTATATCCACCATTAGCGAATAATGTTTGTCCATTTATCCACCAACCATCTAAAGTTAAGAAAGTAATAATTGGTGCAATATCTTCAATTTTTGTAAGTTGATTATGGAGTGCTTGAGATTTGTGGAATTCAACAGCATCTTCCCCCTCTTGAGGATAGAAGAATGGCGTATCCATTGGACCTGGCGCTACAGCATTAACAGATATCCCTCTGTCCATAAACTCTTTTGACGCTGCACGTGTATAATGCTCAACTGGTGCTTTTTCGCCTGCATATGTTGAATATAAGCCAGTGTAAGCTGCAAGTAACGAAGTCGCAAGTGTAATGATTTTTCCATCATTGTTCATAGACTTTTCCGCATATTTGATAAAGAAATACGCTGATTTTGAATTAATGTCTGCCATACTGTCAAACTCTTCTTCAGTCGTTTCTGCTATGGGTTTCTTAAGAACTTTTCCTACGGTATTAATTGCAATATCGACTTTTCCAAATGTCTTCTCCGCATGTTGAAATAAGGCTTCAATATTACTTACTTTAGTTAAATCTCCAGAAAATAATGTAGCTTCTCCACCTAATTCTTCTACTTTTGAAAGTGTTTCTCTTGCATCATCTAAAGACTTCTCGTCATGATGATGAATAACTAATTTTGCCCCATCTTTCGCATATTCCGTACTTAATAGTCCACCTAGATTTTTTGCCCCACCTGTAATAACTATAACTTTGTCTTTCAAACTATTAAATTTACCCATATATATAACCTCCTTTGAATATATTTCTTATCATAAACCTTAGAGTGCGATATAAAGCAATACTTTAACAACAATTTCTGAATTTTTTATTTACTTCTCTACTTCACTATAAGAGTTACACTAAAACATTAATATATAATATATTTTATTATTTAATTCAGTTGATTTGAAAGGATCTTTGAAAAAGCATATCATTAAAACAAATAATAAAGGAGGTTCTATCAATGAAAGCAGCAGTTTGGTATGGTCAAAAGGATGTACGAGTTGAAGATCGAAAATCTAAAGAGTTACAAGATAATGAGGTTAAAGTTAAAGTATCTTGGGCTGGCATTTGTGGTACAGATTTACATGAATACTTAGAAGGCCCTATATTTATTTCAACAGATAAACCAGACCCGTTCCTTGGCCAAAAAGCACCCGTTACATTAGGACACGAATTTGCAGGCGTAGTAGAAGATATTGGTTCTAAGGTTACAAAATTTAATAAAGGCGATCGTGTTGTCATTAATCCTACAGTTTCAAATCGTGAAAAAGAAGAAAATATTGACCTTTATGATGGTTATTCATTTATAGGATTAGGTTCTGATGGCGGATTTGCAGAATTTACAAACGCCCCAGAAGAGAATGTTTATAAATTACCAGATAATGTTTCTGATAAAGAAGGTGCCCTTGTAGAACCAACGGCTGTTGCAGTTCAAGCAATTAAAGAAGGCGAAGTTCTATTTGGCGATACTGTTGCTATTTTTGGTGCAGGGCCAATCGGTTTATTAACAACTATAGCAGCCAAAGCAGCTGGTGCTAGCAAAATATTTGTTTTCGATTTATCGGAGGAGCGACTTAATAAAGCTAAAGCAGTAGGTGCTACTTATACGATAAACTCTGGTGAATCAAACCCAAGTGATATTATTAGTGAATACACTGATAATGGCGTTGATGTAGCATTTGAAGTAGCTGGTGTAGCACCAACCCTTAAATCTGCCATAGACGTTACTAAAGCAAGAGGCACAGTTGTTATAGTTTCTATATTCGGACATCCCATCGAGTGGAATCCAATGCAGTTAACTAATACAGGAGTAAAACTTACTTCTACAATTGCTTATACACCTACTACATTTCAGCAAACAATAGACTTAATCAACGAAGGCAATTTAAAAGTGAAAGATGTAGTTACTGATGAGATTGAGTTAAATGATATTGTAAAGTCAGGCTTTGAACAACTTGTAAATGATAAATCACAAGCAAAAATTCTCGTTAAATTATAAAAAATATAAAAAGGAGCCTCTTTAGTTTAGAGATACTCCTTTTTATTTTAAAATATTTTGTTTTTAACTAGATGTTGTATCTGAATAGCTAAAAAGACCTTTAGGATAATTATAAACATCATGGAATTTTATAAATCGATTGCATTTAATTTTAATAAATAAAATAAAAAGGAGTTGACAATGCGTTATCTTGTAACTACAATGGTTACAAGAGGTGATTGATATGAAAATAAGTAGTCGTTTTACGGTCGCTATTCATATACTGACTTTAATAAAAATCGAAAAAAATTATACTTTAACATCGAATCAAATTGCAGAAAGTGTGAATACGAACCCTGTTGTTATTCGAAGATTGATGGGAAAACTTAAAAAGGCTGGCTTTATTGAAGTGTCTCATGGAAGTGCAGGAGTTAAGCTTTTAAAATCATTAGACGAGATTACATTATTTGATGTTTATAGATCTGTAGAAGTTGTTGAACAAGGCAATTTATTCCAAATACATGAAGATACCAATATTAACTGTACAGTTGGTGCAAACATACAAATTGTATTGGAAGTTATTTTGGAAAGTGCACAGGATGCAATGGAGACAGTATTAAAAAGTGTAACATTAGAAAATATAATGAACAAAATTCTAGTAAACAATGGATAAATATATCCACCCCTACTTGTAACTGTAATACTTACAGTTACAAGTAGGGTTTGCTTAAATTAGATAAAACTGTATTAATCACCTCAATAAACATTATTGAAAGGAGAAATTACTTTTTCATTGAAAGCGAGTATTTATTCTGATTATAGTTGTCCTTTTTGTTTTATAGGTAAGGACCAACTTGAAAAAGCAATAAAAGAAACAGATGGTAATGTATCTATAGAATGACAAACATTTGAGCTGATATCCAAAAACCATTAACGCAATTACATTCTGTTAATGACTCATACAAATTATCACTCTGACAGTAAGAATGAAATCAGGTGAACGTATTAAAGATGTTTGTTTATCACTCATAATAGGTGCTTTAGCTCTATTATTATTTTTATTAAATATATTTTAATAATTAAAATTAGGAGGAATTTATTATGAAAATTGGAATTATTGGGGCAAGTGGAAAAGTTGGAAGCCTTGTATTAGAAGAGTCAATTAAAAGAGGTCATGATGCAACAGCAATTGTTAGAAATGCTTCAAAATTATCAAATAGTAATATAAATGTTTTAGAAAAAGAAATATATGATATTACTTCGGAAGACTTGAAAGATTTAGATGTAGTTATTAATGCATTTGGTGCGCCTCTTGGTGAAGAAGAAGCACATGTGAAAGCAGGCCGTGCACTTATTGAAGCATTAAAAGGATCTGATACAAGAGCAATTATCGTTGGTGGTGCAGGTAGTTTATACGTTGATGAAGCACAAACAACTAAGTTAATAGATACACCTGAATTTCCTGAAATATTTGTGCCAACTGCAAAAGGACAAGGTAGAAATTTAGAAGATTTAAAAACTTCTAAAGATATTACTTGGACATTTCTTAGTCCATCTGCAAATTTTGATGCTGATGGTCCTAAAACTGAAAACTATCAAGCAGGCAAAGACAATTTATTAATTAACTCTAAAGGCAATAGTTATGTTAGTTATGCAGATTTTGCATTTGCACTAGTGGATGAGATAGAAAATCCCCAGCATAAAAATGAACGTTTTACTGTGGTATCAGAAAATAATTAAGAAAATATAATTGAAAAGACAAAAATACTAATAAATTATATAACTTTATATGTCCAAAAAATTCAACACTAAATCTGTATATATGAAACATTTTAGAATGAAACGACTGAGTGTTTAAGGTATGCTCTAATCATGCAAATGAATGCAGTATTTTATAAGTGTTTTTTCTTGTATTATTAGGGTTCGGCTTAAATTTGGGCAAAAAACAAGCAAGGGTATCTTAAAACCCTCACTTGCTCGTAATTATTTATTCTAAAACTAAAGGTGATGGAAGGCTGAGACAACTACAATACAATGAGCTTTAGTAAAGAAGTGATTAAAAAGCCTCCCATTATTAAATAATCCTCTTAAGCAGTAAGGATTACAAACAATAGACAAACACTAGGATAAGAAATACTAGTGTTTAATTATGAATTTTAACAAAATTTTCAGAAAATAACAATGTATTTTAAAGTGATGATAGCGTTAAAAAAGCCTTCCATTGATGGAGGCTTTAAACTATATTCTAAAATAACATGTGATATATGGGTAAATCACATACACCTCTGTAATCGTTTTATGAGTATTTATTAACGAAATATAATTCTCGATGCAAATAAACGCGTCTCTCATCGTCTAAAAACTCATGACTTTCGATATTTATGATACATTGATTATAACACAAGTTTATATACTTAAATGTTCAAGAAAATCCTCTTAATTTATGGTTAAGAAGATTTGTGTCAAAAATGAAATAAGTTCAACTTTATTTCTTTTTCACTTTAACTGTCCTTTTCAGCTTCATATTAAAATTAATTTCATATATTAATATTGTAATATTTCGAATGTTTTTGTTAAAGTAACTTTAAAGAGGGTGATGATTAATGTACTATACTCAAGATGTTGAAAAAATAGTGGGAATTAATAGTTCAGCAATGAGGTATTATGAAAAGGAAGGTATATTACCTATTGTGAAAAGAGACAAGAATGGAAATCGTACGTATACCGATGAAAATATAGAATGGTTGAAATTTATTAAATTGTTAAGAGCAACAGATATGGGGATTGAGGATATAAAGCATTATGTTTTTTTATTTAAGCAAGGGCATTCTACGATAGAAAAAAGACGTGAAATTTTAAGTGAACACAAGGAAAGTATAAAAAATGAAATTAAAAGCAAGTTAGATTGTCTAGATCAGATTAACTATAAATTAGGTGTTTATGATGAATTATCACGTAATGTTATTACAGATATTATAAACAAGGATTGCCTTATTTGACCTAAAGTGTAGTTCAAGGTTTACCATTAATTATATATTTAATTAGTGGAGGCGTATAATATGAATAATATAAAAGATAAAGTAATCCTTATAACGGGCGCATCAAGTGGTATAGGAAAAGCAACCGCCACATCATTAGCACAACAGGGCGCAAAATTAGTATTAGCAGCAAGAAACAATGAAAAGTTAAAAGAAATTTCAAAGGAATTGTCACAAGATAGTAATGAAGTTAAATATAAACAAACAGATGTGACAAATATTAAAGAAGTAAATGAATTAGCACAGTTTGCCATTGATAATTATGGAAGAATAGACGTCTTAATTAATAATGCTGGAGTTATGCCATTATCTTTAATGCATAATAAGAAGATAGATGAATGGAACTCAATGATTGATGTAAATATTAAAGGTGTTTTAAACGGTATTTATTCAGTTATTTCTAGAATGAGAAATCAAAATTCTGGTCATATCATAAATATATCTTCTGTAGCTGGACACTTAGTTACTCCTGGTAGTGCAGTATATAGTGGAACAAAATTTGCTGTAAGAGCTATTACAGAGGGATTACGTATGGAGGAATCATCTCAAAATAGTAATATTAGAGCTACTATTATTTGTCCTGGAGCTACTAATACTAATTTAACTCAAACGATTACTGATTCGGATGTAGAAGGTAATGTATCTTCTGTATATGAAACCACAATAGAACCTAATGATATGGCTAGAGCTATAGCATTTGCAATAAATGAGCCTTCTAACGTCGCTGTTAATGAACTTATCGTTAGACCTACGAACCAAGAATGGTAAGTAAAGAAAACATCAAAAAAGAGCTTATATAGAAAAGAGGATGACCATTATGCCAATTTTAAAATTAGAAACACTAAATTTAACAAAAAATCAAAAAAAACAATTAGTTGAGGAATTAACAGAAACTGCTTCACGTATTACTGGAATCCCTAAAGAAGGATATTATGTTATTTTAAAAGAAAACAACTTAGATAACGTGGGTTCTGGAGGAAAATTATTAAGTGATCAAGAATAGTGTTTATGTTCTATCACTTAATATTAAAAAATAAATAATACGTTTCATAGATTTATCATTTCAAATATCTTATATAGAATTAAAAAGGAACAAGCATAATAGTGTAATTATGCTTGTTCCTTTTTAATTCTATATACAGTATATATATCTGATTAATGCAAGTTATTTCTTGATGTAAACAAAAATGTATATCAGTAACTGAAAATTTATTCACAAAGTTTTTTCAAATTCAATAAGTTGGTTTTTAAGAATATCTAAAGAATCAATGTTTGGGTTTTCTATTATTTTTGCCCAAGCAATGAATATATTCCCAAAGAAAGCGCCTTTCAATATGTCATGATGATCTTCATCACTAAATGAAAGAGAAGGTATCAGCTTTAATATTTTATACAGTGTCTGAGACTGAAAATCAGGTTCGTATTTAAGTTGTTTCATTGTTTCCATATAATTTACTTTATCTGAATATGACGCATTATCTAATATTTTTATTAATTTTTGAATGAAGGATTGCAATGTGAATGTTTTACCTAACAATCTTTCAATAGTATCTTTTAATACGTCTTCATTACTTAAGTATAAAATCTCACTTTTAGAATTAAAAAGTCTAAAAAGTGTACGTCGTGAGATTTCAGATTCATTTGCAATTTTATCCATACTGGTATGGCTATATCCATGTTCTTTAAAGAGGTTGTTTGCAACTTTAAGTATATGATTTCTAGTATCTATTGACATTATTTTACCTCCAAATTGATTTAATAATATTATAGCATAATGGTTTCTATTTGACACTAAGTGCCAAATAGAGTATATTAAACGCGTGGCACTTAGTGCCAAAAATATTTGAGGATGATATATATGGAAAATAAAAGAGTTTTAATATCAGGAGCTAGCATTGCAGGACTTACTTCTGCATATTGGTTAAATAATAATGGCTTTGAAGTAACAATTGTTGAAAAAGCCAAAGAAATTAGAGGAGGAGGTTATCCTATAGATGTAAGAGGAAGTGCAATAAATATATCCAAGATGATGGGGATATATGACTCTCTAAAAACAAAAAGTTTAGATAATATGAAAATCAAGTTTTTAGATAGAAAAAACAACTTGGTAGGGCAATTACCAGATACGTCAATGAAAGAACATGATGATATTGAAATACCTAGAGGGTATTTAACAAATGAGTTATATAAACTTGTAAAAGAAGAAAACATTAATATTTTGTATGGTGATTCCATAAAAAGTGTTATTCAAAATACCACTTTCGCAAGTGTAGAATTTGAAAGTGGTAATAAAGAAATTTATGATTTAATTATTGGTGCGGATGGCATTCATTCTAATACAAGAAAATTAACATTTGGTCACGAAGAAAACTACACAAAATATTTAGGCTATAATTTCACTGGATTTTCCATGGCCAATAATTTGAATATGTACAAAGAAGGATGGATTTATTCAGAAAATGCGAAAACATCAGTTATGTACGCTACTAAAGACGAAAGTTTTATACATGCCTTTTTAGTTTTTTATGAACCCAATGAATTGTTAGTTAATCATAGAGATGAAGAAAAACAACGAGAAATTGTAAAAGAAAAATTTAAAGATTTGGAAGGTATTACTCCTAACATGTTAAAGAGTTTAGATGAAGAAGAAAGTATATTTTTCGACACGACAACTCAAATTATCATGGATACTTGGTCCAAAAATAATATAGTATTAGTCGGAGATGCAGCACATGCACCCTCTTTTTTAACAGGTCAAGGATCAAGTTTAGCGATGATAGGGTCGTATATTTTAGCAAATGAGTTAAAAATAAATGAAACGTTAGATGACGCTTTTGAAGCCTATGAAAGAGCCATGAAGCCATTTGTAGAGGCAAATCAAGAGGTAGTACAAGAGGATAGTTTTTCAATTGTAGCGCTCAAAGATGATGAAGAAATAAAAAAAAGAAATGCTATTTTAGAACAGATGAGTAAAAGAAGTGATGATGAGCATAGTGCTAATGATGTGATAGATATAACTAGAGTTATAAATTATCCTAGCTTATAGATATTTTTTGTATTTTATTGATTTGAGCACCATGCTAAAAATTTGGATGAGTGCATTTGCGGAACTTGAAGCTAACTTATTAAGTAAACGTACGAAGAAAGGTTTAGAAGCAGCACGAGCAAGAGGGCTAAAAGGCGGAAGACCTTCATTACCTGATCATAAGAAAAGAGAGATTAAATTCTTATACGATGAACAAAAACTTACTGGAGAAGAAATTGCGAAACATACTGGAGTGAGTCGTTCTACAGTGTATAGAATTATAAAAAAAGGATAAGTCAATAAATAAATCTAAAAGTAGCCGATACAATGGCTAATTAAGAGTTATTAGAACAAAGTAATAATTTAAGCTACAATGAAGTTATTATAGAAAGGGCAATATGCTCTATCACTTTGCCCTAATGATTCTGTTCGAAAGACGGAAGCCTTTCAGTAAATCAAAAATAACCATTCTACCTAATCGATCAAAAAAGTTGGGAATGGTTATTTTTTGGTTATTGCTCATTACTACTAATTCAAAGATTCTAAGTACAATCATAATTGGATATGCTATCTCTCTGTCGAATCCTGTTAAACCGATTAAAGACCAATATATAAATACCTTGATTTCGCATATTTAGGGCCTACCTTGGATAAACATTTAAAGATACTTGTAAAGTACTGCTTCTATTTGTATGGTTTAGCAGTATGCAAAAGAGTGCGAATTAGCATTCTTTTTTCTTGTGTTTTATTAAAATTCCAACTCAATAATACATTATGAGTTTTGAGACGCTGTGAGAAGCCTTCATTTGCATCGAGCAATTTTAAATCAGGTATTTTATGCGTTAATGATATATAAAATTATTTAGTAGATTCATTTTAGTAAAATTGAATAGTTGCTCTACTTTTTTATATTCTCTATTCTCTCTAATTTATTGAGATAACAATACATAGTTGTACGGGAAACTTGCCATTGTTCTGCAATTTTTTTGATTGGTGTTCCATTATCATAAAGTGTTTTGAGTAAATTTAAATCTTGCTTATTCAATTTTTCAGGTCTTCCACCATAGCGTCCTCTAGCACGAGCTGCAATTCTACCAGCTGAAGAACGCTCTAAAATTAAATTACGTTCAAATTCAGCAAATGCTGCGAATAAATGAAATAACAATTGTCCAGTAGAACTTGATTTATCCATCGTTATATTTTCTTCTAAACTATGAAAACTCACGCCTCGTTCGTTAAGTTCATTAACTAATGTGATTAAATACTCCATGTTACGTCCTAGTCTATCTAGTCTCCAAACAACAACCGTATCTCCTGATCTCGCAAATTCAATTGCTTTATCTAAACCAGGCCTTTTACTTTTTGAACCACTCATATGGTCGTTAAATATCTTTTCACAACCATATGCGTTTAATCGATTCTCCTGTAAATTCAAATTTTGTAATCCAGTTGAAACTCTTGCATAACCTATTTTCAAAATACAAATCTCCTATATACATATCCAGTGTATCATAACTTAATTACAAGGCCTTTTGTGAACATAGATTTTTTGTTGGGTTTTTGAACATACAATTCTATGTCTAAATTGTCACTTTCCTTTTTATATTGCAGTAATTCCCCTTATTAAATTGCAAAAAGGACGTATTAATACGTCCTTTCGTACTTATTTCTTTAATATTCTATATATTGTTGCTCTTTCTTTTAATAATATTTTTAACTATTGATTTATATTATTTATTATATAATTATAAAAATTTTCTTTAGCTTTGGACATATAATTTTCTTTTTTCCATGCTAAACGTAAAAAAGATGTATATTTTGCTTCTTCTATTTCAATTAATTTTACGGGTAGTAAGCTATTATTGATAAGATTATGTGATATAAAAGCTATTCCTAATCCCTGCTCAACTAAATTTATCAATGATGATTCATCATCACATTGGCAAGTTATGTTTGGAAGAAATAATTTTTCTAATTCGTCATATAAATATGCCGAATTAGAATCATAATTTAATTTAACAAAAAATTCTTTTTCTAATTCATTAATAGAAACCTTTTTTTTTCTTGCTAAATGATGTTTTGTTGCTACTGCTAGATATACACGTTCTTTCATTAAAACTTCTGTTATTATTTGTGAATTATTTATTTCTTTATTAACAAAAGCAAAATCTACTTTGTTATTTAGCAATAAATTAATTTTTTCAGAGTCAAATCTTTTTTGTTTTATAAATAGATTTATATGAGGAAACGTTTTAGAAAAGTTTTTAATAACTTCACTAAAATTTTTATCGATTGAAGAAGCTGTAAAAAAGATGCTTCCTCTATTTTTTTCTTTTAAATCTTCAATTTTTTGAACACCAACTTCAATTTCATAAAAAAGTTGATCGACGTGTTTTAAAAATATTTTTCCATATGTATTTAATTTTATATTTCTTCCAATTCTATCGAAAAGTTCTGCACCCAATTCTTCCTCTAAATTTTTAATGATTTTACTTAATGCAGGCTGAGCCACATGTAATTTTTCAGATGACTTTGTTAAATGTTCTGTATTAGCAACATTTTGAAAGTATTTCAAATGTAATAACTCCAAATAATCACCCATCAATTCATATATTTTAATATATAATATCATAAATAAATATATATTGTTAATTATGTTTCTAATAACCTAAAATAATTTTTAAGGAGGAATAGAAATGACAAATAATAAATCATACTTTTTAGCTAGTAATAGTGGTAGAGGAAATTACAGTTTTTTTGACAAAGAAATTATAAATTTAGACTATGTTTATTTACTGAAAGGAGCGCCCGGTAATGGTAAATCCGAACTAATTCAAAATATTGCTAGTACACTAAATGACTGTCATATAAATATTGAACTAATTTATAGTTCATTCAATATCAATACTTTAGATGGAGTAGTTAACTTAGATAAAAATGTCGGGATTTTTGATTCAAGTTTTCCTCACAGTTTTGATAATATACTACCTAAAATAACAGGAGAAATAATAGATTTATCTAAAATATTAGATAATAGCATAATAAAGGAAAAATCAGAAAATATTTCTTCTATTCAAACGCAAAAAGAAAATTATTTAGAAAAATATTCTAATAGTATTATACAAGCAAGAAAACTCCATGACGATTTAGAAAAATATTTTAGTAACTCAATAAATATAGAAAAGGCACAACAATTAAATAACCGAGTTTTAAAGGAAATTTTTAATAATATCGAGTTCTTAAGCAAAGAATCAATAGTAAAAGATCGTTTTTTTGACTCGATTACAGAAAAAGGAAATTTTGATTTTATTGATAATTTAACCTCTTCTTTACAAAATCGATATTTTATCAAGGGACGCCCAGGGTCAGGTAAATCTACTTTGCTTAAGCAAATTGTTGAATTTGCAGTTCAACGAGGATTTAATGTTGAGTTATATCATTGTGATTTTGACCCAGAAAGTTTAGATTTAATTATCATTCCAGAATTAAGTGTGTGTGCATTTGATAGTACTGATCCTCACAATTATATGCCTCAAAAAAGTGGAGATAAGATAGTAGATACTTACCAATCTATTATTGATACTAATGCAGATGAAAAATATAAAAAAGAAATTAAAGAAGGAACCAAAAAATGGGAATTATCTGCTTCTAAAGCTTCTAATTATTTAAAAGAAGCAAAAGTACAACATAATAAAATAGTTTCCATATACTATGAAGCTATAAAAAAGAATGAATTTCATCAAATAAAACAAAAATTAATTGATAAAATGCTCTAAATAAATCTTGAAAATTTTTAATATAATACTCCCTTCTAAGTAAAAATATTTCACCTTAGAAGGGAATATTTTTTGACTTTAAAAATATCAAAAAGTATAAATAATAGTTTATATTTCTTTACTTTTAATTCTGTATACAGTTTGTCTGGCAATATTAACTTCTTTCGCAATCTTACTAATAGAAATTCCTTGATTTAACATTTCTATAACTCGGTAATAGACCAAACGTTTTTGAGGATCTTTTGCATTTGGTGAATAAAGTACAGGTCTGCCTTTATAGATGCCTTTTTCTTTAGCCACTTTAATACCCTGTGCTTGCCTACGCTTACTTTCATCTCTTTCTTGTTCTGAAATCATTGCTAAAATTTGAATGATTAAATCTTTCATGAACTTATCTAACAATGGATTTCCAATTGCTTCATTCATCATAGGCAAGCTTGTAATCATCAATTGGACTTCTTTTTCTTTTAAATAGTTAACAGTTTGAATAATCTCATCATAATTCCGGCCTAGACGATCAATAGACTCTACAATTAAACGATCTCCCATACGTACAAAACTTAGCGTTTCTTGAAAAGTAGGCCTATTTTCTATAGATTTACCTGATTGTTTTTCAGTAAATATTTTTTCAGCACCAAAGGACTGTAGATTTTCAATTTGTCTGTCTAAATTTTGATCAATAGTTGAAACTCTTGCATAACCAACAATCATTTTTATCCTCCCTCTTTTCATACACCCTAATCATACAAACAGAAACAGCATTTTACAAGGGTTTTTTATTGTTCGTTTAGGGTAGACCTTAAACGAACAATAACACACTTTCTTAATTAATTGAGAAAGTGTGTTTTATAAACGAAGGGTTTTTGTAATTTGCTATAATATGTCTTTTTCTTCTATCGCTTTTTCTATAAAATCATATACTTCAAATGTTTGTTCTGAATTTCCGCCATGTTTTCGGACAGATAAAGTATTGTTTTTCACCTCATCATCACCGATAACAACAGTATAGGGCACTTTTTTAACTTGAGCATTTCTAATTTTATAGCCCATTTTTTCCTCGCTTTTATCAACATTAACTCTTATACCTTTAGATTTTAGTTGTTTTTTAATTTTCTCAACATGATCCAAATGCATTTTGTTATTAACAGGTATGATATTAACTTGGTTTGGAGATAACCATAGAGGCAATTTGCCACTGTAGTGTTCAAGTAAGATACCTAAGAAACGATCTATAGATCCATAAATAGCTCTATGAATAACTACAGGCTTTTCTTTTTCATTGTTCTCATTAATATAGTTCAAATCAAATTTTTCAGGCATTTGGAAATCAAGTTGTATTGTGCCACATTGGTGACTTCTACCTAATGCATCTTTAATATGGATGTCTATTTTAGGACCATAAAATGCTCCATCTTTTTCGTTGATTGTATATTCTAAATCATTATAATTAAGTACATTTTCAAGAGATTCTTCGGCAAAATTCCATAAATTGATATCCCCCATATAATCGTCTGGACGTGTAGATAATTCAATACTATAGTCAAACCCAAAGATAGTATATACCTTATCAATTAAATTAAGTACATTAAGAATTTCACTTTCTATTTGGTTTTTGCTCACATAGATATGGGCATCATCTTGATTAAAAGTTCTTACTCTGAACAAACCATTTAAAGAGCCACTTAATTCATGTCGATGTACTTGACCAAATTCAGCCATGCGAATAGGTAAATCTCTGTATGAGTGATGTTCATTTTTATAAATGAGCATGTGTCCTGGACAATTCATAGGCTTTAGTGAATATTTTATATCATCTACTTCTGTAAAATACATATTATCTTTATAGTGATCCCAATGTCCACTATTCTTCCATAATGACTCATTCATTATAAACGGTGTATAAACTTCTTCATAATCTTCTTCAAATTGTAGTTTTCTTAAAAGGTTTTGAAGTTCAAGACGTATAATTTGGCCATTATGTTTATAAAAAGGCATACCAGGTGCATAATCAGAAAATGTAAACAAATTGAGTTCTTTACCTATTTTTCTATGATTAATATTTTCGTATTTTTCAAGAAATGCTTCGTGTTCTTTTAAGCCATCTCCACTAGAAAAAGCTATGCCTGATATACGTTGCAAAGGTTCGTTATTTACATCTCTTAGCCAATTTGTAGATGAAATATTTTTGAGTTTATAGTTTTTAAGTTTTGCTAAATTACTAATAATAGGATAACTAATTATCGATGTATAAGCTCCTATTTTAGCAATTCTAACCTTGCTATCCTCGTTATTTTCAACATGATATTTCATGTATTTTTTATCTCCCAAAACTTGTTTTGCTGTTTCTATTGATACTTCTGATACTTCGATTGTGGGGTTAGATTCTATAAGCTTATTAAGTGATTTGTTAAGGTGTTTCAAATCATCTTTATTAAGATTTTTAATTGTAGTTTGGAAATCACAATAAAAATCTTCATTATTAACTCCTATATCAGCGATTTCAATACCTTCAAATTGATTTTGAATTATATAACTGATTAAAAAAGATAATGTATATCTGATTGATTCTTCGGCTTCTTGATCTTCAAAAGTAATAAACTTAACTTTACAATCTTCTTTGAGTACATAATTGAGTTCTTTTAATTCACCGTTAACATATCCTAGGGCAGCTTTTTTTGAAAAAGAGCTACCAATAATTTTAGTAATATGAAGTAATGTTGTTTCTTGGGGCACCTCCAATTCATTATTATTTGATAGTTTAACTTTCACATTATCTGCAAACATTGATAACACTCCTTTTATTTATAATAAAAAAACTGCGCTTATCCCTATAGATATAGGGACGAGCGCAGTCTCGTGGTACCACCCAAATTTCCCTAACTGATTTGTTAACCAATTAAGGCTCATTGAACAACGTAACATGTTATTAAACGATGTATTTTCATACATATCTCCAAAGTAGTAAAGTATTTATAAGTATAGAAGTTTTCAGCCGGTGACCTCTAATCCCTGTTTTTAGTTAGATACTTTTTCTTTTTCTCTGAATTCAATATTTAATTATCTATAATCATATATTAGTTAACTAATTATTTCAATGTGTAAATTTTATAAATAATAGTTTATATTTCTCTACTTTTAATTCTATATACGGTTTGTCGGGTAATATTAACTTCTTTAGCAATTTTACTAATTGAAACGCCTTGTTCAAGCATTTCTACAACGCTGTGATACACTAATCGTTTCTGAGGACCTTTAGCATTTGGCGAATAAAGTACAGGCCTGCCTTTGTATACGCCTTTATCTTTAGCTACTTTAATTCCTTTATAAAAAAGACTTCTTAACATTTAAGATGTCTTTTTATATTTACTTTAGATTCTTTATTAATATGATTGACGTCCATATGATGCACATCGGTATGATGATTATAAAACAGATTAGGGATATAGCAATTAATGTAAATGATATAGCTATAGGATAATTAGCTGAAAAAATACCAAAAATTAAAAACTGACTCCAAACAATTGCTGTGAAAATATAATACATGAAAACCAGTTAGGCAATTAATGTGATTGATAATTTTTTAGTTAATTTCTTCAATAATGTCCCCTCCTTGTTATATAGGTTGTATCAATCATCTTTTCTATTTTTTTCACGATGATTTAAAATATAGTAAATTATCCAAAATAGAATTAGATAAATGTAAATAAAGTATATGCAATTATTGGGGAGTATAAAAATTGTGGCAATAACTAAAGGTATAAATATTATTAGTAATGTAAAATAGACTTTCCAATTTGTTTTCTTCATTAATTTCACTCCGATTACTTAGACTTTCTTTATTTTCCATTTACTTTATCAAAATCATTTGAGTAAAAATTAAATTTAAAGTCTTTTATGGGCAATATCCTAACAAATACTTTGCCAACAATATCATCTTTATCAATAAGACCTAAATCTCTTCTACTATCATTACTTATTAATCTATTATCTCCTAAAACTAAATATTTATTTTTAGGTATTTTCTTTTTACCATTAGAATGCTTTAATTCGGAAACATTGAAATTTTCGGTTAGATACTTTGTAATTCGTTTATCTTTATTAGCTGTTAAATAAGATTCTTTCACATATTTACCATTGATGTATAATTTATCCTTTTTATATTTAACTTCATCACCAGGTTTACCTATTAATCTTTTAATATAATCTTTATCTTTTGAAGCATGAAAAACAATAACGTCGCCTCTATTTATAGTGTGAAACGGAACAGCTAATTTATTAATAATTAATTCGTTCTTGTCTTTAAAAGTTGGATCCATAGAGTTGCCACTCACACTATATCTTGACCCTACAAAAGTAGTTAAAAGTAATGCTATAACAACGCCTATTAATAATGCTAGGAGCCATTCAAAAATATTCCTTTTCATAATTTAAACAATCCTTTTTAATAATAATTTAGACTTTTTTAAAATTTATTTAATACTCAATAAATGATACTTTAAAAAAGTAGTTTTTAAAATAGGGTTAGGTGATAAAATGAGTAGTAATCAAAAAGGATTTGTAATAATAGCTAGCTTAATCATTGTAATTGTTACTGGAGGTATGATAATAAAGACCATTCACAAAAATAACGTTAACAAAGAAAAAGAAGAAGATTATCAAATTATAAGTAAAAAAATAAAAAGTAATGAATGGGAAAAAAATATAAAGTCTAAAAACGAAACATATAATTCAAAAATGGGACGACCTGAAATACAAGTTATATATAAAGACAAACCAAAAGTAACTTATGAATATTCAGTTATTAGTGAAAATGGAAAAAAAGAAGTATTAGGAGCAGCAACAACTAATAGCGATAGATCACTTAAAAAGAGTGATGAAAAATACCAAACAGAATAACCCTTTATTGAATACGAACACGTTTGTGTTCGAGTTTGTCTTACATATGTGTTACAATCAACTTAATAAATAGATGTATGGAGGTTACATTATGGCTACTATCACAGTAAGAGTAAGCGATGAGGAAAAAGAATTTTTAGAATATATGTCTAATTTTCTCGGACTAAGTTTAAGTAAGATAATCAAGGAATACACTATAGAAGATTTAGAAAATATTTATGATGCTAAAGTTGGTGATGATGCTTTAAAAGAATATCGTGAAAATGGTGAACAAGCTCTCGATATTGACGATGTAATGAAACAGTGGAATGTTAAATGAAGTATTCATTAAAAATTAGTAAAAAAACAAATAAAACTTTAAGTAAAATGGACAATCCCACTAGAAATCTATTATTGAAATGGATGAACAATAATATTCACAACACTGACAACCCTAGACTTCATGGAAAAACTTTACGAGGTGAGTTATCTGGCCTTTGGAGATATAGAGTAGGTAAATATAGAATTATAGTTGAAATTCAAGATGATGAACTAGTAGTTTTAGCAATTGATGTAGGTATAAGAGGTAGTATATATAACAAGAAATAAGATGATTATATATTACTTACAGTAGTAATAAAATATGCTTATCTAGGTAAAGGTATAAAGTGAATAACAAAATCAGAATTAACTATAAAAGAAGACTTCTTAAATTCTAAGAAGTCTTTTTTTATATTATTAATTTGTTTTTATATGCCCTCTTTGTTAATAATGTTAAATATAAATTGAACATTATTAACAAATTTTTCAAAAAGTGTTGGATGCGTTTACATAATGTAGTATCATATATTGTCGAATAAAATAATAAGGAGTCTTATAAATGAATACAATATTTGCACATCGAGGTTTACCTAAAATCACACCAGAGAATACATTAGCTTCTTTTGTAAAATGTGGGGAAATTGATAGTTTAAATTGGATAGAAATAGATATAGCTATTACAGCTGATGAAGAATTAATTATTATACATGATGACTTTTTAGATAGAACAACAAACATGACGGGTGAAGTATCTAAATCATATTATGAAGATATTAAAAATGCTTCAGCTGGACTATGGTTCGGGGAACAATACAATAAAGAAACAGTTCCTACATTTAAACAATTAATCGATATTGTAAACAAATATGATATTAATGTGAATATTGAATTGAAAGGTGTTACAGGCAATAATAGTGTAAACCAATCGAAAAAGTTAATCCAACTTTTAAAAGAAAATCTTGGTTTATTGAATGACAATATTAAAGTGCTTATATCTAGTTTTAATTTTACGTTATTAAAATTAGCTCAAGAATCATTGCCTGAAGTTGAAAGAGCTGTTTTATTTGAAGAACATGCATTTTATCCAGATTGGCAATCAATCGTCGATTATTTAGGATCTAAAACTATACATATAGAGGATAAAGGATTAACAAAAGAAAAGGTTAATCATATTATTACTCAAGGTTATACTTTAAATGTTTGGACAGTAAACGATAAAGGAAGAGCTAACGAACTGTTTAATTGGGGCGTAAACGGCATATTTACAGATATAGCCAATGAGTTACTACACCTAAGTTCGGAAGAAACGGTGCAGTAATATGAATATGTTAATTGAAAAATTAGGCTTAAAAAATAGAAAAGACTTAGTAGGTTTCTTTTCTGTTTTAACAGCAGGACAACTTATATACTCAGGTTTTGAAGCCTTCAAAGGAACTTTTTACAATTTATTACTTGAAGTTTTGAACATATCTAATTCAGAGTTAGGCGTTATATTTAGTTTAATTGGTATATCTGTATTCTTCTATATACCTGGCGGATGGATAAACAACAGGTTTTCTGTTAAATCTATATTAATTTTTGGTTTGGTCGTTCGCTTTGTTACCATGACTGTCGTAATAATGTTTTCTCCCTCATTTAGTATTTTAAAAATAATTGCCATTATATGGGGAATAGTGGACGCTTTCTTTTGGCCAGCAGTATTAAATGGCGTTACTTTATTTACTAACGAAAATAAACGTGCGCTCGGTTTTGGTCTCTTAGAATCGGTGAGACGAGCAGAAGAAATGCTAATGAATTTATTAATCGTTGCTGTTATGGCACTCTTTAGTGGACTTATTATATTTAAAGGAGGTATGTTGATATATAATTTATTAATAATACCTCTTATTTTCTTAATTATTAAGTATGTACCTAAGAATGGTATGGCCGTAGAGGAAGAAATCAATGAAAGTGATACATCAAATAAGTCACTCGAAGCGCTTAAGGGAATCTTTTTTGTTTTCTCAAAACCAAAGGTTTGGCTTGCTTCAATCAGTGCTTTAACTATATATTGGTGTTACATAATTTTAATCTATAGTGTCCCATATTTACAAAACATGTATAATTTATCGACGTCGCAAACAGCATTATTTGGGATTTTTAATACTGGTTTAATGGGCGTTTTAATGGGGCTTGTAGCTGGAGTTGTTTCAGATTTCGTTTTTAAATCTTCATCTAAAATGATTTCTGTTGCTTTATTAATTTCGGCTATCACATTATCGATTGTTGTATTTTTTAAAGTGGGTATGATTTTCAGTTTTGTACTTTTAATCTTATTCTCAGTAACTACCTTTTTATCTAAAAGCGTTATTTTAGCTCCGATAGCAGAACTTAAGATACCTGAGAAATATATGGGGTCTGCAATGAGTATAGGATCTTTTGTTGCTTACGCTCCAATATTTTGGGTTTATACCATGAATGGGTCATTACTTGATTTGTATTCTGATGATAAAATCGTTGCTTACGAATTGATATTTAAAATAGGTATAGGAATAGCTATTTTAGGCAGTTTATCCTCCTTATTATTAGTTATTATTAACAAACGAAAAAGCGGAAATACTATATAAGTGAATTAGGTGTACTTTTTTATTCCACCACTGCAATAAACGAGGTTTCAAAGGTATTAAAAAAGCAGCGATAATTATCGCTGCTTTTTATTTATAACTACGTACTACTGGTTTTTCATAATTAGAAATAAATTCTTCTATAGAATCTAAAGAATTACTAAAAAGTGTTTTTTCTCTATCAGTTATAGTTAAAAAGCCATTTTTAACCATGTCATCATACATATTTTCCATTGGATGATAATAACTGTTTATGTTATAGAATATACAAGGACTATCATTTTTGCCAACATGTGCCCAAGATATCACTTCTGTTATTTCTTCCAAAGTACCTGGGCCCCCAGGAAGAGCTATGCAAGCTTGCCCTAATTCTATCATTTTTGATTTTCTTTCAGACATAGTGTTAACAATATGTAATTCTGTTAAGTTAGGAGGAGAAAGTTCTCTTTCAATTAAAAATTCTGGAATAACTCCAATAACTTTTCCCTTATTATTCAATACAGTGTCTGCTAACAGACCCATTAAACCAACATTTCCGCCACCATAAACTAAAGTATGACCTTTCTTAGCTATCCACATTCCTAAATTTATAGTTTCTTGTTTGAAAATATTTGCATTTCCTTCACTAGCTCCACAATAAACAACAATATTCATTTAAAAGCTCCCCCCCTTATAATTTAATGCTAAAACATTTATATACACATGCCATTGCAAGATAATACAGTCTATTAAGTAGTTTTCACATTATAGATTATCTAAATCATCTTTTTCTTTCTCTTTTTGTTTTTTGGCTTCTTCTGTATCCTCGTATTTTATAATTTCATCATCGTTGAATTTATTTTGGTCATCTAATACAATCTGTTGGTTTTTATTGTCTATTTCTGTAATCAATATGTGGTTTACAGTTAACTCTCCATCATTTTTATTATAATTTGCTTTTGCTAATCCAGAATAATATTTACCATATATAGTTACTTATATTTCTTAACTTTTTGTAAATAGAGCATAAGTGTCTAAAATACTATTTTCTTATTGTTAACCTAGAAGCATCTATTTTCATTTTTATTTGCTTTTGTTCCTTTTTAGAACAATTATTAAAATTTTTCAAAAACCTTTCGTATTTAGGTAATACTTCTTTCTTTATTCCAAAATACTTTAATTTCCCGCCCTCGATCCAAGCAATTTTAGTACAAAATTCTCTTATTTGTTTCATGTTGTGACTGACAAAAAATATTGTTTTACCTTGTTCTTTATAATTATATATTTCTTTAAGACATTTATCTGTAAAGGTTGGATCTCCAACTGACAAAGCTTCATCTATAACTAAAATGTCAGGATTAACATTAATATTAATAGAAAAACCAAGTTTAGATCGCATACCACTTGAATACTTTTTTACTGGTTGGTAAAGAAATTCGCCTAATTCACTAAATTCAACAATTTTAGGTGTCAATTCTTTAATGTCTTTTTTTGAAAAACCCATACATAACATTTTAAACTCAATATTTTCAAATCCAGTAAGTTGATTATTTAGTCCACTATTTATCGCTATACTATTAACGCTACCTTTTCTTTCGATATTGCCTTTTGTTGGAGATAAAACACCGCTTATTACATTACTTAATGTAGACTTACCTGATCCATTAATCCCAACTAGGCCTATAATATCTCCTTTGTATGCATTTAAAGAAACATCTTCTAAAGCGCTAAATATTTTACTTTTAGCAAAAGGGAAGAGTAGATCCTTAATTCTATCTTTATTATTACGATAAAGTTTATACTCTTTCGTTACTTTTTCTATACTTACTGACAAATCCATTGTTATAACCTCCTCAATAATTAATATTAATTATATTGTTTTATTAGTTCAAATATTGTAAAGTGCATAGATGTTAATAGTATTTTGTATTAAAGTATTTACATGTACATGTACATTTATATTACATAGTTACTTCAAAAAATTAAATTTCAATCTTTGAAAGTGTGGTTTTTAATGAAATCAACATATTTTGTATTTAAAGAACAGTTAAGCAATCTATACTTAATAAAAAGATTAGCTGAGTTTCAAGTAAGAATTTCTAATAAAAATAATTATTTAGGTATTCTTTGGGAATTAATTAACCCTGCTATGCAAATTGCAGTTTTTTGGTTTATTTTTGGTCTAGGTATAAAAAGTAATAGAATAATGGAAGGCGTCCCATTTATATATTGGTTAATGGTTGGCATTAGCATGTGGTTTTTCATAAACCAAGGAGTTCTCGAAGGGACTAAATCCATTACCTCTAAATATAATCAAGTAGCTAAAATGAATTTCCCTTTATCTATTATTCCTAGTTATACAGTTTTTAGCAAGTTCTATGGACACATCTTTTTATTATTAATTGTAATGGGTCTTTGTCTTATTGGTGGGTATACTCCATCAATATACACCTTACAATTACTTATTTATATTTCCTACGCATTAGTTTTAACAAATGCTATAGCGTTATTAACGTCAACTTTAGGTGCATTAATTAGAGATACTCAATTAATAATGCAAGTATTAATGAGAATGATATTTTTTGTTTCTTCGATTTTATACTTACCTAATAATCAATTAGTTATGACTGTTATGCAGTTTAATCCAATATTTTTTTTAGCAGAAGGATATCGAGCAGCTATTCTACACCATGAGTGGTTTTTTATTACCCATTGGCATCTAACCGTATATAATATTGTTCTTGTTATTTTCATTTTCTCTTTAGGATCAATATTGCATGTACGTTATAGAGATCGATTCTCCGACTTTATATAAAGTGATATTATTCTTTTTAAAAATAATATTGTGAGTGACTATAGGTTTTAGTTATGTTACAGTGAACTTATACATAGGAGGTGGAATAACATGAAAAAATTAAACGATTCAGAATTATTGAATATATCTGGTGGAAAAAAGAAGAAGAAGAAAAAGAATAAACACAATTGTATCGAATTTGCTCCAGGTGTTAAAGGTTGCGCAACTCCATAAAAATCAAAAAATCCCTCTTTAATATATTAAAGAGGGATTTTTTGATTTTTATGTATATAATATTTAATTCTTAAAATTGATTAGACCACAATTTGTGATATTCTCCTTTATTTCTTAACAAATCTTCGTGTTTTCCTTGCTCAATAATTTCTCCATGTTTAAGTAAATATATATTATCCGAATTCTTGACATTGCTCAATTTATGAGTAATTAATATTATTGTTGTATTTTTAACATATTTTTCTATATTTTTTAACACTTCTTTTTCAGTTAGAGTATCTAACGAACTAGTGGCCTCATCTAAAAGTAATATGTCGGAGTTCTTAAGAATAGCTCTTGCTAAAGATATTCTTTGTAATTGCCCTCCTGATAAGTTAGTTCCGCTATTATGTAATTGAGTATCTAATTTTTGTGGTAGTTTATTTATAAAGTTATAAGCACAAACAATCTTACATACTTCCATTATTTCTTCATCAGTTACTTCTCTTTCTAGCCCTATTTTTAAATTATCTCTAATTGTTGCACCAAATATAAAATTTTGTTGTGTAACGAAAGTAATCATAGATCTTAAAGAATCTCTTGAGATATTTTTGGTTATAACATCATCTATTTTAATTTCTCCATCATATTCTATATGAAAATTATCAATTAGCTTTGCAATAGTTGATTTACCCGATCCACTTTCACCAATAATAGATACTTTATGATTTTTAGGAATTGATATATTTATATTTTTTAATGTCATTTCTTGAAAACCATACTGAAAATTTAAGTTTTTGATTTCTAATAGTTCTTTAAATTGGATATTTGAATTCGTCTTTTTCTCTTTTATATTACTTTCCGTTTTTATGTCAATAATATCTAAATACCTTTGAGTAGCTACAAGAGCAGACTGTATTTGTGGCTGTAAGTTTATTAAACGTTCTATTGGATCAATATAGTATATAACTAGCGCATTAAATGTTAACAGTTCACCTAGTGATAATTCACCTTTCATAATCATAAAAGATCCCACCCATAAAATCACTAATGTCGTAGTCATTTTCATAAAGTCATTAATAGTAAGTTGGATATTTATAAAGAAATTCAATTTATAAAGTCTTTTTATTAACTTTTCAAAGTAATTTACTCCTTTCTGAAAGACTTCATTCTCTGCTACGAAACTTTTAATAACTGGATATCCTGAAAAACTTTCAATAAGATAAGCATCCAAGGTGGCATCTTGTTCCATAACTAATCTATTATATTTTTTCAAAACTTTTCGAAAAGATAAGCCGATGAATAAATATAATGGTATAAGAAATAGAGTGATATAGAAAAGTATAGGACTTTGAATAAATAAGATACTTCCTCCAACTATAACCATCAATGTATCAACAAGTAATGTTATTGTCACTGAAGATAGAGCTTCCCTTATATTAGAAAGATCAGAGAACCTGGATAAAATTTCACCACTTTTTCTTTTTTCATAAAATGTAACAGGTAGATTTAAAACATGTTGATAATATTTTTTCATAAAGTCCATGTCTATCTTTAAACTTAATTTTAAAGATATTTGATATCTAATTAAAGAAACAACTGCATTTACTACATATAAAAATAAAACTGCTATAGTAATCATATGTAAATTTTCTAAAATTCTTGAAGGTATGATAGTATCTATAAGATACTTATAATAAAAAGCTCCAAAAATACCTAATAAGTTTATTACTATAGATAAAATGAATATATTAATAATAATAAATTTATTATCTTTTAATATTTCACTGAATAATTTATATTTACTAGGAAGTGTTTCATCATAGCCAAAATTCGGATTATTTTTAACAAGCATCAATATGCCATCCCAATTTTTTTCAAATTCATAGAAACTCATCTTTTCTTTTCCCTTAGCTGGATCGATAATATACAATTTATTATGAGTCTTCTTTTCTATTATTATAAAGTGTGGAAACCCATCTTCATTTAAAATGTGAGCAATTAAAGGTAAGTCAGAAACTTGTATATCTTTTATTCCATCGGCTTTAACCCCTGTTAATTCAATTCCTAAACGCTCTCCACCTTTTATAAGCCCATATAAACTAGTACCTTCTTCATCTGTTCTTGACCATTTCCTAATTCTTGAGACTAGCGTTTTTTTTCCATAATATTGACTTATCATAGCTAAACATGCCGGTCCACAGTCACTTTCATCATACTGTTTAATGAATTTCATTAAAATAAATCCTTTCTTATCTTTAAAAGTACCACTCTAATTGTTATTTAATTTTTTCTTATATTCATTAAAATTGTAAACATCCTCTACCTTTTTATCGTTAATAAAAACGGAAGGTGCCATTTTAATTTTTTCTTCTTTTGCTTTGATTTTATCTTCTTTAGCACCATTCCAAGACTGACTATCTTTAATTTTATAGTCTTTCTTTATTTCTTCTTTCTTTTCTTTACTTATATCCAATTTTTCAATCTGGTTATCTAATAATTTATTAGTAATCCATTTATCTTCATGATTTGGTTGTACACTAAACATATTTTTTTGAAACTCCAGAAACTGTTTAGGCGCGATATTTTGAACTGCATGACCAGCTCTTGATCCTTTAATAGAATCTTCACCTAGAAAAGCCATATTAACAAACGTGAATTTAACTTTACCTTTATCAATATAATCCTTCTTTAATTTTGGCATTATACTTTTTTCTAATTTCTTACAATATGGGCATTTGTAGTCACCGTAAATAATAATTTCATTTTTAGGTTTATTTTCTTGATTGCAAGCTGATAAAACAAAAATTACTGTAATAATTAAAATCAAAATTCTTCTCATTAGTAATAATCTCCTTATATGTATATCAAACAATATAAACATAACAAATAATTAATAATTTATATATAGCTATTTTAAGAAAATACTTTTTATATTTAATCTAAGTTATTGATATAATTTACATAACCGATGATTATCAGAAGTTCGATTCAGATAAAAAAGGCACGACATGTTCATAAACTTGTCGTGCCTTTTTATTTACAATTAGTTACCAAATAAACGACTCCAAAACCCCTTTTTAGAGGGCTGTTCTCCCCTATTATCAATCTCACTTTCTATTTCTTCAGATAGTTTATCATTTTTTGGTAATTCCTCTTCGTTTGTACTGTCATCCTTTTTCTCTTCAGTTATATCTTCATATTGTACTTCTTTTGGCTGTTCATCATCTTGTTGTTGATTAATGCCTTTAGAATCTTCGGTGAATGTTGATTCTTTCACATTAACGTTTTTCCTATCATTAACAGATGTATCAAAGGGATAATTAAGCTGTCTTTCTTCCTCTAATTGATTTTCTAGCTTTTGAATCTTTTTATTACTTTCTAAAGCTAATATTTGTTGATTCTCTAAAAGTCTATTAAGTGTATTTATTTGTTCTTTATCTCTATTTGATTGTTCTTTATATATATCTACTTGGTTATATAATTGTTTTATTATCTCATCTTTCACCAGGTTATCATTATTAGGTTCAGCTTCTTCTTTTTTTTCACCTTCAAAATCATCATTCTTATTTTGATTTTTTCTTATTCGGTTTACTACTATAATTTCATCTTCACTGGATAAGTAATTTACGTTATCGATTTTTTGAAATTTTACATTTGCTTTTTTAGCATTATTATAAACAGTCATTTTTGTTACGTTTAATTCATCGGCAATTTTCTTCATACTCTTCATATAACGGCCCCCATATAGTTATGTACATAACGCTTACACCATTATATAGCCATTATACTTGTTATTACAAGTACATATAATTCATTACACATATAACTTTATATAGTTATACGTATAGGTATATAGGGTTATATGTATAAACTTTTAACCCTGTTTATACAGGGGTTATATTCTCTTTATACTTGCTCTATAAGTGTTTATACGTTCTTATACGGC